>NZ_CP022465.2 GCF_002234575.2 Enterocloster bolteae
CACAATTACCCGGAAACCAATCTAAGGCCAGGGCCGGATGGAGTGTTCGGAACGGAAGATGATGAAGTGTACTGGAATGGACCAGATAGAATACCGGGAACCGAGGATGATAAGAAAATTCTCTCAGGGCCGGATGGACAATATGGAACTGAGGATGACTGTTATGATAACAAAGATAAACAGGATGGGACCAACATGCGGCCAGGCTCAGATGGAATTTTCGGAACGGAAGATGATGAATTATGGTTAAATGGTCCGGACGAGATGCCGGGAACGGAAGATGATATCAAATATGTCCATAGGAATTCATCTGGTGGAGGGGGTGGATATGGCGACCGATTGGTCGGAAGAGGAGCGTATAAGCCTGTTATAGAAATAATGGATGCTGCTTTAGAGGCAATGGAGCCTCAAACGGTCGGACTGGTTTCTAATTTTTATGACACCTACCAATCGTTCAAAAAAGGGCAGGAAATGAGTAGATACATAGTGAATACTGGGATGCAGGAAATACAAATGGAGGCTGCAACGGGTTCACAGGTTGAAAAGGAAACACAGGAAAGTAGATGGAGTGATGAATCCTATTCTGATAAGGATGTGGGACCGGTTGTTCCTGTTAAAACATACAGGAACATGAAAGTGATTTGGATGATATTACTTTTAATATTACTCTATGTATTAGGATACGAGATTTACAAAGCCAAAAAGAAAGACTGATTTATGGACAGAACTGAGTTCTGTTTCATGGAAGATGCGCACATTGACAAGTAAATAGTGTAATGCCATAGTATAAAAATTAAGGTTGTTGCCATAGAGCCAATGGAAGAATTAAGAATGATATTGTCTGTATATAGGAATTATGCTATATTAAAAAAACAGGAACAACCGTGTTGCAGGGTGGCTGGCCTCTATTCTACATAGGATGGGGGTGGTGCTGATGAAACATTTTGATTTTAAAGACTTGATGGCCTTTGGAATGTTCATTCTGGCATTGCTGACATTCGTATTTACGTATATCAGATAATGTTTTAAGCATAGAAAAACCACCCCAAAACTTGACCGGTGAAGGGGTGGAGTTTCTAATCCATTAACTAACAGGTCAACCATCTTGTGGGCGGTTGTTCCTTTTATGCTTATATTATAGCAATGAATATGGAATAATTCAAGAAAAAACTATTTTGCATAGGATGTGTAAGATGATATAATAAAGAGGGAATGGAGGGGGAGGATTTTAAGACTCGCCTCACTATAATTTTGTTCTAAAAAGTGAAAATCTTAAGGTAGTTGACTGATGGATAAAGGTGAAAAAGTATGAGTGGAGGAGCGCATAAGTTAATGGGGGTGGTTCTTGGTGGTATGATTATCAGTGTGGTAGAACCTACACTCCCCGTAGCCGGCTTAATTCTGGGAATGTCCGTTTTGGGAGAATTGGCACCGGATATTGATACGGTCAATAGTACAATTAGCCTTAGAACCCCAATCATACCAAAACTTATTAATCGAAAGTTTGGTCATCGTGGTTTGCTTCATTCTCCATTATTTTTAGTATTGTTATGGCTGGTGATAGGAAGGCAAAATCTCATAGGTAATGTATTCTGTATTGGATATCTGGGACACTTGGTTCAGGATTTATTTACCTGTGCAGGGCTTCCGTTACTATTTCCGTTTGATAAAAAGAAAATAAGTTTGTTTCCTTATCATTCAGGGGGGATAATGGATTATGTCATGACATCTGTATTAATTATTTTATTGTTGACAGTGAATCAGTTGATTTAATAGGAGGGAAATTGATATGTTCAAAAGATTAGCGTTAATGACAATGGCAGCAACCATATTGTCAGCGACACCAGCATATGCAGGCCAGTGGATGCAAGATGGGAATGGCTGGTGGTGGCAGAATGATAATGGGAGTTATCCAGCTTTTACCTGGGCCTGGTGTGATGGAAATCATGATGGTATAGGAGAAAATTACTTCTTTGATGAAAATGGATATATGTCCATGGATACAGCAGCTCAGGAAATCGCTGTAAATGAGAATGGAGCTATGTTGTATAATGGGGCGGTATGTACGGCTGCAATGCCAGATGGCCAGGATTTTGTTCCGGGAATGGCGATTGATGGAAAATTGGTTTATTGGGTGTATCAAGAATCGGATGCCTCAATAGCTGCTGGAAAGGAAAGAGAAAGCCAGAAGGGGATGGTATCAAATAATAATACAGGAATAACCACCTATGAACATATTGATATGAAAGCATTATCATATTATATGATAGATTTGATAAATGAAGAAAGAGAACAGCGTGGAAAAGACTCTTTAGTCATAAATGAGGAATTGATGGATGATGCAGCATTAAGAGCAGAAGAGTCATCTATAAAATTTAGCCACACAAGGCCAAATGGAAAAGATTATTCAACAGCTATCAATGTAGAGTATTCAAAAGTAGGCGAGAATTTGGTATATTCTACGTTTGCACCGAATACAGAGATGGAGGAGATTGCACAGCAAACTATAAGTCAATGGTTAAATTCAGAAGAACATAAAAGGAACATGTTAAAGAGTCAATGGGATGAAACTGGGCTTGCTGCATATGCAGGAGAAGATGGATGTGTGTATTTTGCACAGATATTTATACAGAACTAATTTATAGTAAAGATTGTTAACTTTTAGATGATTAAAAAAGAGCTATGGTACTGCAGAAGCAGATTCCATAGCTCTTTTTTTGGAGGAAATCAAATGAAAATAAAAAGGTTAAAAAGACCATTTGTATTGATATTGGCCTTTGTATTGCTATTATCATCTATTTCACAGTCGGTATCAGCTGCTGATACTGGACAAGTGATTAATTATCCAAGTCTCCCTATTTTTAAGGGGAAATCATTCAATGCATTTGGAAAAACACATCATTCAATGAATTATTATCAGGTTGGTCTGGTTGATGGCGCTGTTCCTGCATTCTGCATTGAAGAAGGCAAAAAACTACCAGACAATACAGTCATGACTTATGAAAAATATGAAGCTAAACCGGGCCAGACCGTACCTGTTATAGGCTCATTTGACAGGTATCTTCCCATGACAGTGGCATATGAATGGATGCTAAGAGAAGGAAATTATCATGACACGGACCGTTATGCAGTAACGCAAGTATACATGTGGGGCTGTATGTCAGGATATAAAGACAATTGGCCAGCAATGGAACAGGCCATGCAAAAGTTAGCGGAAGTCTTAAAGCGGCCTTATGTCATGAATTATTATGAAGAATTGAAAGAGTATGTGATTGAGGGAGTAGCTGGGTATGAAGCGGCCAATAATGCTTCACTGCCATCATGGAATGGTACACAGCAGAAAATGACCCTAAAAGATGGGCGTTATGAATTGACACTTGATATAAGTACTTGCCCACAATTAAAAGATACCACATGGACGTTTCCAGATTCTAATTGGAATTATCAGTTATCATCAGACGGAAATAACATAACGTTCATATACAATGGTGCACAGGAGCCGATAGGAACTATTTCATCTGCAGATATTGAGGGCATAGAAGCAACATATTATGCGTATATATTTTCACCCCCACCAGGTGAGCAGGTGCAATTAGGTAGGTTGGATGCAGGATTTCAACCTGCAAATGTAACTTTTAGTTTAAATCAAGGGACTTTGGCTACACCGGATGTATCAAATTGGGAAGTTTACCGTCATTCCGAAACATTTGAGAGTAACTATAACATAGACCTTGAAAAATATTGCGCTGAGACGAACCAACCTTTGGAAGGAACAACATTTAATGTATGGGAGGATTTTGACTTTTCACAGATAAACGAGGGCGGCTATACCGAAGGGGAACCGGACGGAACAACCGGTGAGGTGTATTTAAACTGTATGACACCTGAGCCAGAATCAGATTATGTCTGCGATACCATCACGACAGATACCAATGGACAGGCCAGCCACAGTGATGCCCGCTTTTATAATTACAGCAAGACCTATTGCATGGGACATCCAGCTCCAGAGTGGATTGAGTGTGACCATGAGGGAGGGGAGGGAGAAGATAGTGAAGATTGCAACTGTGATGAAGAGAATGAACGCCTACGTGAGCAGTGGATGGCAGAGCAGGAGTTATGCGCTTCCACATGTGATTTTCATGTACAGAATGATGACGAGGAGAATCATGGCCAGGATACGGCTGCGATGGAAGCCATGTTGGCAGACCGGGATGAAACATATGAGAATTTTATCAACTTAGAATACAGCTACCAGCTGGAGGAAAAAACAGCCAGAACCGGTTATGTACTTCATGGCCTACACAATGATGACCCTGAGATTGAGACGGTCATTTTAACATCGGCCCAGGCCGGTGGTGATGTCCGGTCCGGTACATATAAGGCCAGTAATATGGTTGGACGGGTATTGAATCCTATCTATAACATGGCCATATCCAGGATGGAGGGCCTAAGGGCCTATACGTATCCTGTGCCAGATGGCCAGGACCTGGAGTTGGATGAACAGCGCAGCATAATCAGTATATTGAAAGAAGAGGAAGAAAAACCTCTTATTGAGATTGAGACACCAGTAGATAATATGGTTGATGGAACCGGAAATCAGGAGAATGGAGGTTCTGGAAGCAGTGGCCAGGGAGGCGGCTCCGAAGATAACAGCGAGGAATCAGGGGAATCCGGAAGTGGCAGCCAGGGAGGCGGCTCCGAAGATAACAGCGAGGAATCAGGGGAATCCGGAAGTGGCAGCCAGGGAGGCGGCTCCGAAGATAACAGCGAGGAATCAGGGGAATCCGGAAGTGGCAGCCAGGGAGGCGGCTCCGAAGATAACAGCGAGGAATCAGGGGAATCCGGAAGTGGCAGCCAGGGAGGCGGCTCCGAAGATAACAGCGAGGAATCAGGGGAATCCGGAAGTGGCAGCCAGGGAGGCGGCTCCGAAGATAACAGCGAGGAATCAGGGGAATCCGGAAGTGGCAGCCAGGGAGGCGGCTCCGAAGATAACAGTGAAGAATCAGGAGAATCCGGAAGTGGTAGCCAGGGAGGTGGCTCCGAAGATAACAGTGAAGAATCAGGAGAATCCGGAAGTGGTAGCCAGGGAGGTGGCTCCGAGGATAATGGTGAGGAATCAGGAGATTCTGAGGGAACTGATACGGGAACGCCAATGGCCAGTATAAGTTTACATGGTAAATCCTTGCTCTTGTCATCCATAGCTACACAGAGCAATGCAAAAAAAGAATCGGAAGAAGCCATAAACCCCCCGGATACGGATGAGGAAGAAGTAGAAGAATATGAAGCGTATGAGTATGTGAGAAATCCTTTGGAAGTATCCTATGAAATGGACATCAGCATGACCCAGACAGATGACCCAGAGGAGGAGGGGAATGGCATTACACGCTTCTTGCATTCCTTGTTTAGTGGGGATGATGATGGTGATAGTATCATAGCCGCCTTGCCATCGTTTGTAGATGATGACCTGGAACCCATAGATGTATCAGGATATGGAGCATCAGGAACCATTCTTTATACATTTAAAGTGTGGGACCATCGGACCGAAGGTAGAATCCATATAAATAAACGGGACCTGGAGCTTTACAATGCGGACCAGGATGGAAGTTATGGTTTGACTCAGGGAGATGGGACCTTGGAAGGGGCAGTATATGGCCTGTTTGCAGGGCAGGACCTGTCCCATCCAGATGGGAAGTCTGGAATTGTCTATAACCAGAATGACCTGGTAGCTGTGGCAACAACGGATAAAAATGGTGATGCATCATTCCTGGCCTATACAGAGAAGCCGGGGACACGTCTGGATGATGATGGGAACATAAAACCGTTGGAAGGTGTGACAGGACCGGAAAATTTGTACGATGGTTCATCCATCACATCCTCAGCTGAGGGATTTGGCACCATTACGTATCCAGATTATGTAGCGGCCAACGGTGGCCAGTGGATTGGACGGCCCCTGCTGATGGGGAATTACTATATTATGGAATTAAGCCGTTCTGAGGGATACGAACTGTCAGTAAATGGCATATCAATGTCAGAGACAAACCGGACCCAGGTTGGAACTACAATAAGAGAAGCTGGTCAGGCCCAGGTAGTAGGAGGGTTGTCCGATTATAATGATATGAGTGCGGATGGCTCATGGAATGATTTTATTGTAGAGAATTATAAGACAGAAGAGGGTTATGATATTACAATAACTGGTTATCCAGAAGGGGCAAAGATATACAGGGTAGATATTGAAAACCGGACCGAAACGGTAAAAGTAGTTACCGGCAGCTCTTTGCAGCCGAAAACAGATGACCATGGAAACATTGTATATCAAACGGCCAAGGGTGGGGAGTATAAGATAGGACCGGATGGGAACCCCATCATAAAAACAGGGACAGCTACGGACAGTAATCCGGACGAACAGATACCTTATGGAGAAACACTATATTACCGTTTCCGGACGGCTCCATATCCCAGTGGTAGCGCAACACCGGAGGATATGAGTAAGTGGGGCCAGGCAGTTGATGGGAATTATCTGACAGACCAGGTGAATGATATGCTGGGGCAGATTGGATATAAGGCAGCTGCAGACACATCCCCCTGGGCCGACATAGAGCTGACTGGGGCAACGAATGCTCTTGCAGCCCAGGAAATCATGGACTGGTTCACAGCGCATAACTTTTTTGATTGTGGTGCCGTGGAATCCATTTATCAAAAAGATGGGGGATACCATGCAAGGCTGCTGTATGACTATTCCGCAGCCAGTGATACATATCCAGCAGTGTATGATTCCGTAAACCAGAAGCTGTATGTCCGTAAGGTAGCAGAAGTAGATGGTGGACCTGCCGGTGAGGTTGGGTATTGGATTGAGTACCAGAAAGGTGAATATAGCTTAAAGAGCAAGACTGTATCTATTAAGGAAAAACGGCAAGTTACAAACAGCATACCTTATGGTGATGACATAGCAGCATACATTGATGTGGTGTATCAACCGGTTTATGAGACATACCAGGCCGGAGAGGTATTGTTGGACCGCTCCGGAAATCCCATACCAGTGATGGAGCGTGTATATACGTATGAGGACCAGGAGCAGACGGTAGAACGTGAAAAATTGGTACCGTTGGATGCGGTTTATGATACACAGGCTGGTACTTATACAATCCATATTGCCAATGATATGGATTGGAGTGGGGCAACAGATGCGGTGAGGACCATATACCGTATCGTGACCACAGAGAAAACTATTGAACATGATGGGGTGGAAATGCCCTATAACCAGTATATGACGGATGTTGTTGGTGCAGGAGTAAGCGCATATGCTTCCATGCCAGAATTGGATGAGGGCAGCTACATCAAGACACAGGCTTTGGTATATCCAGGCCAGAATGAACCTACACAGGACGGGGGAACGGGAGACAGGCCGGTCCAGGTGCTTCAAAGAGCCATCAAACAGTCCATCAAGGTGACAAAGGATATCTCCCAAGCGTCCTATGATGGGGTTAATACCTATGGAGCAGTCCACAATGACCCGTTGACGGTATTACTGGGTCTGTTTAATGGGGGAAGCAGTTCTCAAGGAACAAAGATACTGAATCAGTTTAAGTTTAAGGCATACCTTAAGAGTAACCTGGAGGACATCTTTGTGGATGATGCCGGTACCATTGTTTCAGAGTACATTGGAACAGATGGATTCACGGAGGAAGTACAGAAGGTTTATCTGCCTCCTAAGGATGGGAATGGAAATCGGCTGCTGGAGACAAAAGAGGATGGGACCTATAATTATACAAAATTCTTTGATGCCTTGTATGCAGCAGACCGGAAAGCTGGAGGGTACCCGGTAGAAGTGGTCAGGCAGTTTGCGATTGACTATTACGACATAGATAGTTACAAAAAAGAGATTCTTGCAGCAGAACCGGGATTAAACAGTGATGTGGCCTACGACCAGGCATTACAAAGAGCCTCAGAGGCCGCCGCGGCTTACTTGGATATCTTTGTGGGATTGGATGACCGTCTGGCCATTGCCTGGGATAAGGATGCTGGTGGTGGAGCTGATGGCGATAGGACTACGCTGCAGTGTAATACCAAGAACGGGAAGGATGACTATTATAACAATTCCATCATGCTCCCATACGGTACCTACGTGGTTGCGGAGCAGACACCGGCTGATGTGGGGAAAGAACTGGCAAACAGGCATTTTAATAAAGATTACCCAAAGGAAGTCACTCTGCCTTTTGTTCCGGATATCAGCCAGGACGGGAACACTGGGGAAACGGATATCAACTATCAGACAGGCAGCCCCTATTACCGATATGATAGCACAGATACCCCAGAGGAATTGATAAGAAAGTACAAGATACGCTTTAATGAGGAAACTCATATTATCCAGGCACATGGCCAGGATGGTGATTACGAAGTGTTTAAATATGGCCTGGATAAGGAGGTACGGCCTGGACATAGTCTTACGTCCACGGAACCATATGAGGCAGCTTACATGGATGGACGGAATGAGACAGTAAAAAGCTATTATGCTGGATATACATCCCAGAGTGAGGATGCCAGTACCATGGATGATGTTATATATGATGGATATGAGACAGACAGCGGCCAGATGGAGGTTAGGGATGGTGTGGCAACCATGGAAGGGATGCAGCTTGCCATTGATGGTAAGTTTGCCCCTATGTTGGTACCATGGACCGTACTGGCACCAGCTGTGGACCGGGTGAACCCGGATACCGGCAATGTAGAAACCCTGATACCGTCAGGAAGTGGAGCGGATTTTAACTTTGTGGCGTTTGCGCAGGAAGATTTTGAGGATACCTACTATAACACGAAGTTACGGATTGAGAAACTGGATGCCGAGACAGGGGACAATATCATCCATGATGGCGCATTGTTCAAGATATATGCGGCCAAACGTGATGTGGAAAAGAACGGGACCAATACTGTCACTGGTACCGGGGATGTGCTGTATGGTGAGGCCGTGGATTGGGAAGGAAACCCGGTCCTGGATGCGGATGGAAATAAAATACTGTATCCAAGGGTTGGTGAGAGCAATGGCAGCATGGATGACCTGCCTGTCCGCCTGGATAAGGAGGGGATTCCACAATATGATGAAAGCCAACTTATCAGGCAGGAGGACCATGATGGCAATGAAACCGGTATTTTTCGGGCATATTCCACCATCCGTGAGGTGGTTGTGGATGGTCAGGTCCAGAAAGTTCCGGTAGGATACATTGAAACCTATAAGCCATTAGGAGCTGGAGCATATGTATTGGTGGAGGTCCAGGCCCCGGAGGGTTATACAAAGAGCCGCCCTGTGGCATTTGAAATTTATGCGGATGATGTGACATATTACCATGACCAGCGCAATCCGGATGGGACTACAGATGGATGGGAGCCTGAAACAGCAGCAAAGTACCAGTATGCTGTGCCTGTGGCAGGAGATACAAATAAGTTCCAGACGGAGATAGTAAGCCAGATTGTGGTTGAGGATTATCCTTCCAGGATGGAAATCCATAAGGTGGAGGATGGTGATTCCATGGTGGGGAACCAGAATGTGCTGCAGAAAACGGATGCCCAGGGACAGACAGAAGCAAGCGGAGGATTTGACGGGGACATCATGGTGAATGATGAGGGGGACATCCTCATGTACCAGGTACATGGCAGAAAGGAAAAGCTGGAGGAGCGTGGGGACGTAAGGGAAATTACCTATGACCCAGATACCAAAGACTGGTATGGGTATGTAACGAAACCATTCGATGAATACTCTGAGCATATCGTAGAAGGGACGGAAAAGGCCCTTAAGGCCATGCCGGGAGTGAAGCTGCTGTACGAACTGGATGGAACCTACACAGGGAAGGGAATCCGGTTTGATATACCGGTATCCGGAGCAAGGCTGTCTCTCTACCATGCAGTAGAACTTGAAAAGACAGGGGAAAACCAGTACGAAGGTGTGACGGTAGAGTATGAGGATGGGAAAGTGACCAGAATCATAGATACGAATACCGGTACCCACAAGGAAATCCGAAGGACAGGCCAGGACAGCGGACCAGCTGGGCTGAATGTCTGGGATACCATAATAGTGGACAACAATCCGGTTGACCTGTATTTCTATGACATGGAACAGGTAGATACGATGGAGGACCCAGATACCGGTGAGATATGGGTATTGGATGACCGGGGCAACCAGCTCTGCTATGCAGATGCCCGGTCGGGTATGGCATATGTTTATGATGATTATGGGCGGATGCTGGCCTATACAGCGGATGAGGAAGGGAACAAGGAACTGGTGAAGTCCATCCAGGTCATGGATGATGGAACTGGAAACGGGCAGACCATTTACGAAGATAAGAGCACAGTGGATGATGAAAATGGCCTTCCGATTTATTATACCGATGGGAAAGTGGTTACAAAGGATGAAACATGGATTACAGATGACAGTACGGACCCTTATGGAAATCCAGAATCAACAGGTGCGGTACATACCATCACACGTCTTCCCTTTGGCGCCTACATCCTTCAGGAGGAGCTGGTACCATATGAGCAGGGATATATTCAGGCAAAGCATATGGGCCTGGTGCTGGAGGACACAGATGAGGTACAGAAATATTTCATGCAAAATGTATTTACCAAAACGGCATTTGCCAAGATAGACGTGCATACACAGAAGGAGATTCAGGGGGCCACAATGACCTTGTACTGTGCCCAGCTGGATAGCGAGGGGAATCCACTGAAAGAAGAGGATGGAACCTATAAGAAGGGAGATGCATACACTACCTGGCTAAGTGGCTATGAGTATGATGATAACGGAAATCTGAAATTGGATGCCCAAGGCCATCCAATCCCAACCACGGAGCCACATTGGATTGACCATATTCCGGTAGGATTCTATGTGCTGGAGGAAACCATTTGCCCATATGAACAGGGTTATGTACAGTCCGTATCCGTGAACATTGATGTGCTGGAGACTGGAAATGTACAGAGTTTTGAAATGGAGGATGATTTTACTGCCCTGGAAATACGGAAATATGACACTAAAAATGAGGATGTCATATATGAGGATAGTGAGGCGTACCTGACTCTTTACCATGCGAAACTGGACGCGAAAGGATATCCGGTCATCCAGGATGGTATCCCACAGTATGATGAATTTGGGAAGATATTTACATTCCGGGCAGCAACGTATAAAGATGGACAGGATGTAGCGTCAACCGGGCGTGAGGTGCCAGATGCAGGTGGGAATCACCCCATCATGAAATATGATTATGACTTCCAGCCCATCCCAAATACGTACCAGGGACGATACTACTACACGGAGAATGCAACGGTACGGATAGAATACCTGCCAGTAGGAAGCTATGTACTGGTAGAGACAGACAATCCGGATGGATACGCCACAGCAGACCCTATCCTGATAGAAATCGAGGATACGGGACATCTGGAAGAAATCCAGTATGCAGAAATGGGGGACAAGCCCCTAAGTCTGGAGGTATCAAAGGTCAATATCACTGGCGGTAAGGAAGTCAATGGTGCTGTCCTTACCATATACCCGGTAGATGAACGGGGGAATGTGTCGGATACCCCCCTGATACTGCACCAACCGACCGTGGATGGGAACTACCAGGATATCACGGCTACATGGGTATCTGGCCTGGACGGTAAATACACCGATGCGGACCGGGTGGCAGGTCTTATCCCGGATGGATTTGAGGTAGGGGACTTGAAGCCGCACCTGGTGGAGTATATACCGGAAGGTGATTATATCCTAAGGGAGGAGACAACCCCATATGGATTCCTGCAGTCCGTGGATGTACCCTTTACCATTACGGATACTCAGGTGATTCAGAAGGCTGAAATGATTGACGAGATACCGGATGGAATCCTTAAGATAACGAAGAGTGATACAGACCGGCCAGATGAGAGGCTGCAGGGAGCACAGTTCCAGCTGGAGAACATGACAACCGGCACCCTATGTGAGACTGTTACCACGGATGAGCAGGGAATGGCACAATTCCAGCCACAGCCGATTGGTTATATGGACAGAGATGGAAACTTTAAGCCATACACCTATAAGTGCAGCGAGACAAAAGCAGCCCCAGGCCATATGCTCACTTTAAGCCCATATGAGTTCCAGTTTGAATATGTAAATGAGTTGACAGACAAGATTGTACTGGACTATAACCCTACAAATGATTCCAACCGTGTGGTCACAGACAAACGGATAGGGAATACGGATGAGCTGTTAGATGGTGTTACGTTACGTATCGAGCGTAAGGTGGACAATGGATGGGAAACCATAGACGAGTGGATGACTGGTAAGCAGGGCCACTATACGAAGGACCTACAGGCCGGTGATTACCGTTTGGTGGAAATCAAAGCAGCGGAGGGATTCAAGCTTCTGGCAGAACCAATTGAATTTACCATCAGTGACGGTATGACGGAAGTCCCGCACTTTGTTATGCGTAATTACTCAACCATTGTGGACATAACGAAGGTACAGAGTGGTACGGATACCCTTCTTGCAGGGGCCAGGCTGCAGCTGAGAAAGGACACCGGGGAAGTAATCCGGGAATGGACGACCCAGGAAGATGGTGGCCAGAAATTCTATGGACTGGAGCCGGGAACCTATGTCATTCATGAGCTGCAGGCACCAGCTGGATATGTCATGGCCGGGGACCAGGAGATAGTGGTAACAGAGAATAATGATACCACTCAGGTATTCCAGTACGAAAACCGGCTTAAATCCTCATCTGGAGGCGGTGGAGGCGGTGGAGACAAGCCAAAACCCAAGGTGGACTATATTTCATTCAAGAAGATAGATTCAGGAGGGATGCCAGTAGCAGGGGCTGAATTTACGTTCTATCGTGGTGATGGCAGCGTGTTGGATACAGCAGTATCTGATGCAAACGGAAAGATTACGATTAAACGGCCAGAGTCCGGAACCTACACAATCCGAGAAACAAAAGCACCTGATGGATTTTATATAAGTGACAAGACTTATACAGTCACGATTGGCCAGGGTGGTGTCCAAGGGGACTATGAAATAGTCAATGTCCCCAATACAACGGTTACGATTAACAAATTGGACGCTGAAACGCAGGAGCCACTGTCCGATGTGAAATTACAGATTTTGGACGGCAGCAATCATGTGGTGGCCGAAGGATGGACGGATGATAATGGCCAATTTGGTTTTGTGGCACCATATGCCGGGACATATCACATAAAAGAGCTGGAAGCACTGGAAGGGTATAGGAAATTGCCAAGTACCTATGAATGCGGCGTACAGGAAGATGGAAGTATCACAGGTACAACAACGCTTTATAACTCTAAGACACAAAAGATTGGCAAGGTAATGGCCTCTTACACACCACACCTTACTGGGAAGGGTGTTGCATCATTTGGCGTTCCAGGAATAAGAGTACCAGGTGCAAAGACAGGAGATGATACACCAATTATGCTATATGTAGTCATGCTTATTTTATCCGTGTTGATATTAGCCGGTTTTGTTATCACTTACTGGATGCGGAAGGGAAAGAAGAAGAAAAATCTCATGATGTTGGTCCTTATCATAGGATTATCTGCTGGAATGCATTGTGAGGGGAAAGCAGCCCCTATGGACACATTGGAGGCTGCAACCTCATCTAATGCTTCCGAAGTGGAGTTACAGCAAAAGGAAGGAATCAACACATTGATAGTGGTATCTGCGCCAAATATAGATGCGGAAAGTATCCCCAGGCCAGAAAAGACCTACCAATATGAAGGAAAAACTTATGAATTACAGGATTATAAGGTTATAGAAACCTCCATCCCTGAGAGGGAGGAAATTGCAAGGGATACAATTACTTATAATGAGGTAGAACAGGCTGATACGATACCAGCAACTGCTGTAATAGAGGTAGAGGATACAATTACGGGAACGGTCACAAAAGTGACCGTCCCCCTCAAAGATTATGAATATACAGATTACCGGTGGGTAGATGGGTTCGAGTTTCTGATAACGGTCGAGGCCGCTGACGCAGACAGTTATGCCCTGGGAGACATACTGATTCCAAGACAGGAGGAAAATCCGTTTGCAGGGTATTTAAACAATTTGCTGGAACTGATACAGGTTAATCCTGCTTATTATCAGATTCATACAGTGGAGTGGACCGGGGAACCATGGGTAGCCGAAGATGGAGTTACATATAGACAGGCAATTGCCCGTGGCTTAAAGCAAGTGGCCACAGTCAATGCTACATATGAGGGCATTGTTCTACTTGATTCGGTACTGGCCAATGCCGTTGAAGCAGTGTATGAAGAAGATATGTCCCAGGTGGAAACGGAGCCAGAGAAGCCGGTTGAAACAGTTGAGGTTGAGGTGGCCAAAAAAAACTTATGGGATTTCATTCTGGAGTTGTTAGGCAGACTATTAAAACATCCCATAATTGCTATGGTTACATGCATTGCATTGATTATCCTGATATGCCTGGTTGTCACTATTTTGCAAGTATTATCAGCAAAGAAACGAAAGAAGGGGGATGAGGAATGAAAACGGTAGGAATTGTTGGATGCCAGCCACGTATTGGAACAACAACACAGGCACTGCAGCTTACATTATGCCTTATGCATATGGGATATAATGCCGCATATGTGGAAATGGGAGAAAGAGATTACATTGAAAAACTGGATGCATTATATCAAGGTATTACAATTGATAAAAACGATATAATATACTGCCAATCCATACCCTTGTATACAGGAAGTCGAATCGCTTTGGCGAACCGGGGACGATACGATTATGTGATAAAGGATTACGGATATATAGGAAATCCAGGTTTTGAAAAAATATCATTTTTGGAACAGCATATAAAGATTGTGGTAGGGGGAGCCAAGGCCAATGAGGTTGATTATGTGGAACAGGTCATAGAGGATGAATGCTATGAAGATGTGAACTACATATTTTCCTTCATCGGATTAAGTGAACAGCGGGACGTGAAGGAAATGATGAAAAGCAAGAAAGAACGGACCTATTTCGCAGTGTATACACCGGACCCCTTTACCTATGTAGAGAATGATATTTATGAGTACATCTTAGGAGATTAGAGATGGAATATAAAAAACGGTTAGGTGAAAAAGTCGAAGAAAAAAGGGCCTTTGAGCAGGAACAGCAAAAATTACGAAGGAAATATAAAATCCATGAAGATGGAACGATTCTGGTCAAAAAGAAGCGTCTGATAGAAATCCTGCTTAATACAGGAGCTGCGACCATTAGAATAGGAGCCACCATCATTTTATGTAGTTTGGCAGCCATCGGATTGATTTCGCTGTTGTATGTCGGACCTAGAACGGAATTACTAATAATCATGCAGGAGGTAGTTGAACAGCTGCATAGTATGTTAGGAGTGTGATTTATGGGGAAGTTAAAAACAGGAGCCTATGCAGCCGTTTTTGTGTTAGCCCTTGTAGGATTAGGCATATCTAGCACAAGATTGCTGGATATATCTGCAGAGTACCAAAGGTCAAACATAGCATATAGGCAACTAAGGGAAATAAAGGGTATCAAGGGGCCGCGGGAGGTGGTGGAGGATAAATTAAAGGATATAAACCCTGATTATATAGCCTGGCTGCAGATAGAGAATACCCCAATTGATTATCCGGTGGTAATGGAATCTGATAGGGACTATCTGATAACTGGATTTTATGGGGAGAATAGCATAGCCGGGACACCATTTATACGCAGGGCGCAAAATGCATTTCAAGATAAGAATACAGTGATTTTTGGTCATAACATGAGGGACGGAACCATGTTCGCTGCATTAAAGAACTACCTGAAATCAGAGTACTGTAAACAATATCCGACCATTACTATTTTGAATAAAGGAAGGGAATATAAATACAAATTATTTTCGGTACAGTTACTTAATGAGGATGATGGAAGTGTATTCGCATATACATTTGCAAATGATGAATCCTACAGGGAGTATCTGGATTTAATGATACAAAAATCATTGGTGCAGCTTACGGAGCCAGACACGGACAGAAATATAATAACCCTATCAACCTGTTATGGAAAAGACAAAAGGCTTGTAGTACAGGCATTTGGGGAGGGATAATATATGGCCCAGAGCAGTTTGGATAGACAGTTGGATATGGCAATGGGGAATTTGGTTGTCATTATAGGAAAAGTTTTGAAATCCGTCTGGTATGGATGCAAAAAGTTAAGAGGCAGGAAAATCATTCCCTTTATGCTATGTATAATACTGGCAGTGATTGGCTGGACACGATGGGGGCATATAGCTTCAGTTCTTGATGTTCTGGAGATGCCAGGGTGGATGCAAAAGATATTATACATACTTATCCTTCTATCACCGGCCATAGACCTTGCTTTGCTAGGAAGTGTCATTACCAGAAAGCAGATGGAATTTTACCGAAAGTTTGAGGAAATTGGATTTAAAGAAAAAACAGGAAAGTATCCATTGTATTTAGGCGAAGTCGAGGAACCGGATGGCCGGATATGCTATACCTTCCGCTCAAATATAAGCATAGGTGAGTGGAAGAAACGTGCTGTACAGATAGAAACCGTGTTGGATTGTACTATTCTGCGGATTGAAAACAAGGGTAGTAAGCGTATTATCCAAATGTTGGCCGTGTCCAGTGAATATAAAATACCGGATAAATTACTTTGGGAAGAGGGGTATTTATCTAATGAAGATGGTGTTTGCGTAATAGGTCAAGGTATGTTATCCCAGATATCATTTAATCTGAATCGTACACCGCATGTACTGGCAGCCGGCGAAACAGGCTCAGGTAAATCTGTGATATTACGTTGTTGCCTTTGGCAGCTAATAAGCCAGAATGCCAGGGTTTATATGATTGATTTTAAAGGCGGCGTTGAATTTGGTCTGGACTATGAACGTTACGGCGAAGTAATAACTGATAGAGAGAGGGCCGCCGAAGTATTGGAGATGTTAGTTAAAGAGAATACTGCAAGACTGGCATTATTCCGGAAGCTTCGGGTGAAAAACTTACCAGAGTATAACAAGAAAACAGGAAAGAATCTATGTAGAATAGGTGTTTTCTGTGATGAGATTGCTGAGATGCTGGACAAAAAAGGTGTGCCAACGAAAGAACGGGAGATTTATGAACGGCTGGAAGGTTATATATCGACATTGGCCAGACTGTCAAGGGCAACGGGCATTAATCTTTTTCTGGGAGTGCAGCGGCCAGATGCCAATGTGCTGACTGGCCAAATAAAAAATAACATTCCTATACGTATATGCGGACGTTTTGCAGATAAATCAGCATCAGAGATTGTACTAAATTCAACAGCGGCCATAAATCTTCCGGACATAAAAGGCAGATTCTTGTATTTACAAGGAAATGAATTGATAGAGTTCCAGGCGTATTACTTTGATGATGAAACGATGTTGGATGAATCGGTGGAGGTGTCACCTGGGAATATGCTTACAGAAAGCTACACAGTTAATCATCACGAAGAGGAGATTAAGGTTCCTTCCAAATCGAAAAGTGTTACGGAAGAGATAAAACAAGTCAATTATGAAGAGTATGATTTTAATTTTGGTGAAGATGAGGAAATAGAATGGAGTGTGGATAAATGAGCCTGTTACCAATACATAAAACTGGAGAGGCCACAGAAACAAAAAAAAAGCTGAAAAAGAAAGGGGAAAATCAGGAGGCAGCGAACGTACAAAAAAATACGAAGGATACAGTAGCTGTCAAAAAGAAAAAAAAGGAAAAGCAGCCAAGAGATACTACATATGTCCTAAAAAAGAATTTCACCATGAAGATTTTTCGATGGGTATTTTGGTTTATGTTAGTATGTGTATTTGCAAGAGGCGCATATCAAATCATAAAACCCCAAGCGGCCGATGAGCTGAGACAGATGATAAAAGATTTTGAACAGACCCAACAGAGCCAGGGTGATGCAGCGGAGGAGGTGATGGACTTTGCCCAAGATTTTGCAAAAGAGTATCTAACCTACGAGAAGGGAGGCGAACAGGATTTCAGAACACGGATAAATCCATATATATCTCAACGTTTGAATAATGCACCTGGTATATATGCATTCCGGAATAATGCTAAAGCAGCATACGTGAATGCATACCGTAAAGAGCAGGAAGGGGAAGTCTATAATGTGTATGTCAATGCTGAAATACAGTACGATAAGGGCGAGGATGGAATAGAATATGCAGACTGCACCTTAAAAATCCCTGTTGTGGCCACGGAATCAGGATATAGTATCACTGCATTGCCTATGTATATACAAGATAAGAGGAACAGTGATGATTATACCTTGCCTCAGATTCCGTTGGGACAGGAAATAGATACCGCACTGGTATCACCCTCTATTGAGAACTTCTTATCCGCTTATTACTCACAGGAGCAGAGCATGATTAATTATCTGCTTACTACAGATGCAGACCGCAGCAAATTTGTAGCAATAGGTGGTAGATATGAATTTAAGAAGGTTGAATCTGTAAAAGCATATCAAAGGCCAGAAGCAGCAGATATCCTATGCTCATTAACAGTCCGTATTGCTGATACAGTGAATCAGGAAGAAATAAGCCAGGAATATATGATAACTCTTGTCCAAGAATCGGATAAGTACTATGTCAAGGATATAGATACAAAAATATATTAATAACAAATTATTTAATTATTAAAATAACAAAATAATAAAAAAACAAAAAGAAAAGAGGACCAAAATGAAATTATTAGAGAATACGAGAATAAGGAAATGCATAACAATTTTGCTCAGTATACAACTTACCTTGTCTATGGCTATGGTATCTTTTGCCAGTGGCGCAAATTATGCAGAGAATGCAGCTAAATGGGGGTTTGAACAGGCATTTTGGGTAGTACTATTCGTTACTTTGGTTGTAGCAGCTGGTGCATGGATGAAACATGCTTTATCAACAGCAATAGTTACCGTGATTATTGGCGGCATATTAGCTTATCTCTGTAAACAACCAGAAGTAATATCTACCATCGGAAATGCAGTTGGCAGTAGAGTATTTGGGGGATGATTATGGATAACAGTGAGCAGAAAAAGGTAACAATATATAGCTACAGCAAAGTCTGGAAAGTTGAGAAACGTATATATGCTATACAGAACCTGGTGCTGCCTGTCCCCATAGACCCATGGCAACTGCTATATTTTGGTATCACATGGGCTGCAATTAACTTGATATTTGGTGCACTGCCGGGATTTAGTAGTATCCCGGTAGTCATTCGGTCATTATTGATTCCCTATCTCATTTCAAAATTTCTATTAACCAAAAAATTAGATGGTAAGAATCCAATAAGGTATATGTTTGGTATAGTGGTGTTTTTGTTTTCTGAACAGGACCAGGCACTGGAACATTTCAAGTTACAGCCGGTAAAAAGACAGGCCATTAAGCTATCCTGGAATTGTAGCCAGGGAGACAGGAGGTGATTGGATGTACCAATGCCCGATTGACTATTACATTGATAACCTGGTATTCAATGCAGATAAGAGCTGCTGGTCTATTTACCGATTAAAGGGATTTAACTATGACTATTTAAGTACCCAGGGAAAGGTAAATAAGCTGGTGCAATTGGCCAGGGTATATAGTGGAATTATGAGCTATGCACAGATATTGGTGATTCCAGTGGAAAAGGATGTTCAGGAACATTTTAGAAATTTAAGGGAGCGTCTGCACCGGAATGACATTTTATATGACAGCGCAATGCAACAGATAGAATTGACAGAATCATATTTAAGGGAAAAAACAGAACAGTTAGGACGTGTAAATGATTATGCCACATACTTTATTGTAAAGCTAAGCGAAGCTTCGGAATATGAGGCAGTAGAAAAGATAAGCGAGTTCCTCTTGTATTTCATTAAGGACCCGGTCAATGCAATTAATGTACAGATGAATCTGGATACCAAGGATATACTAAAAAGTAAGATAAAAGCTTATGAAAAGATGGCCAATAAGTGGTTGGATGAGAATAAATATAAAATGAGCATGGAAGCTGTTTCAACAGAAGAAACACAATGGTTGTTCAGACGCATTGCATACAGGGGAACCGGAATACCGGCAAAATTATTTTATAAGACAGTAGGAAGGGAAAAATGGGAACCGGATGTAGATGAGGTAGTAATCAATCAGGAAAGGATTGTACGCCCTTACCATAGAGATACGGTGTCACTGTTTGAGGGCAGCATAGAAGCACAAAACAGGAGCCTCAAGGTATCAACAGGATTTTCTACGTCATATCAGACATTTCTTCCCATTGTATGGCTTCCGGAACAAAATGAATTTCCGGGAAAGGAATGGCTTTATGAGCTGCAGGTAAGAAATTTGCAGGCGGAAGTGTGTATCCATATTAAAACCATTCCGCACAAATCAGCCCTGCATCAGTTGGAACTGAAAAAGAGGGAGATAAACAGTCAAATTGAGCATATTGAAGAGGCGAATGCTGATATCCCAGAAGATTTATATACATCAAAGGAATATGCTGATTGCATGGAGCAGGAATTGAAAGATGACAGGTCCCCCCTTTTGGAAAGCAATATCACTGTTTGCCTATCTGATTCAAGTTTGGATGGATTGGAAAAGAAATGTGCCAGGGTAAAAGAACTGTACGATGATATGAACATAATCATTGAACGTCCATTAGGGGACCAGCTTAAATTGTATATGTCTTTCATTCCATCTGTACGTATTTTAATAAAAGATTTTGTAATGCGGCTTACGCCGGTTACATTAGCTTCCGGTATTGTGGGAGTGACAAGGGAATTAGGAGATAACCGGGGCGGCTATATCGGCTCCACTGGAAAAGAAGGAAAACCCGTATACTATGCTCCAGAGCTGGCCTGTCTCCAAAATATGTCTCCAGCTGCTACGTTTTTTGGAGATTTAGGAACGGGTAAATCATTTAATGCCAATATATTGATATATCAGATGGTCTTATATGGCGGCTATGGATTGATTATAGACCCTAAGGGAGAACGGTCGCACTGGGAGAAACAGTTGATTGTTCTACGTGGTTTGATTAGTACAGTCACATTAGGAGCAGCAGCCAGTGACAGAGGAAAACTAGACCCTTATAACATATATCCGGATGACATACGGGAAGCACATGAGCTTACACTAAATGTACTGAGCGATTTATTTGGGCTGGACCCAAAAAGTGATGAGTATATTGCTATACTGGAGGCCCAAAAGAGGATGGAGAAAAGTCATGGGGCGCACTGTATGTTAAAACTGGCCAAAATGTTGGAGGCGATACCAGAAGAGGATAATTTACATGAGGCAGCAAATAATCTGGCCAGAAGGATTATATTATACAGGGATAATGGAATGGCGGGCCTATTGATAGGGGATGGAGCAGAACATGCCATTACATTGGATAATCGCTTGAATATAATACAGCTGCAGAATTTAAAGATGCCATCACCAGAAACACCGAAACAGGATTATACGAGAGATGAGGTTTTATCGGTTGTTATTTTTGGTGTTGTATCTGCCTTTATTAAGAAATTTGCTTTAGTGAAACGGCCAGTACCAAAAGGTATACTTGTAGATGAATCGTGGGCAATATCAGCGTCAAAGGAAGGGCGCAACATGGAAGAGTTCATATCACGTATGGGACGGTCCCTTTATACTTGCATTATTTACAATGGCCATTCTACGAAGGACTTGCCTACAGAAGGAATTAAAAACTCAATTACATATAAGTTTGTATTCCGCTCCCGGAACAATAGGGAGGAAGCAGCCCGTCTATTGGATTACCTGGGCCTGGAGGTAACACCAGAAAACATGTTGGTAATTCAGAACCTGGGGGCAGGACAATGCCTGTTTAAAGATTTATATAATCGTGTGGGTGTGCTTCAGTTTGACCCCGTTTTTCAGGATTTATTTGATATCTTTTCCACTACGCCGACAGAAGATGCCGATGAAGAACCAGAACCTGAGGCACCGGAACCTGAGACACTGGAACCTAAGGCACCGGAACCTGAGATACCAGAGCTACCAGAGGATAAAATCATTTCAAAACCAGAGCCACTATTAGATTTTGAGTTTACAGAAGATGACTTATTCACAAAGGAAGATATCTGATGAAAAAGAAAATGTTTTTAATCGCTATGGCCATAGTGGTTCCATTCCTACTCATCTGTATTGTTTTGGGAGGTTTAGTTGGTGGAAATACAGAGGTTGTCCCCGCAGATGAAGAAACAGCAATGAAATACCAAATGTGTGCTAGTCAATTAGGTGTGGATTGGTCATGGGTGATGCTGATAGACATGTATATGGCCGACCAGGAGCATACTGACATAACTAGCCAGAATATGGTCTATACCGCCCTAAATTGCCTTAAAGTGACGATTGAGGTGTATACGGAAGAAGAGGATGAGGATGGCGAGACACATTGGGAATATGACCATACAGATTATGCATATGGTGCAGATGCCATAATGGAATACTTCGGACTACCTAAAGAGTGTCGGGATGTGCAGCTGGTAGTCCGGACCATACAAGGAAAAAATTCAAGTCAATTCCATATATCTACAGCTCCCTATGATGATTTAAAGGATGTACTGGATACTTATTACGGTTGCTTTGATGATGAAGCAAAAACAGAGATGCTTGCACTAAACGAACAGAAGTATTTGGTGGAGCTATATGAGGATATCATAGGGGAGTGGTCGGGAACCGGCTCCGGGGATGGGCTATTTGGCGATTATGAGATAGGGGATTTGGTTTATCCGGAAACGGGAATGGAAATACCATTATACTACCAGTATCAGCAGCCATGGGGGGACGTGAAATTTGGCGGCAATACAATAAGGACATCCGGATGTTCTGTCACCTCAATTGCCATGGTGTTCAGCTATTTAAGGGATAGCACTATAACCCCCCCGGATATTGTGGCCTGGACTGGTAATCGTTATTACGTAGGAAATGCTGGACAGAGTTGGGATATATTTCCCGCCACGGCCCAACATTGGGGCATAAAATGCTATGGTTTAGGTACATCCCTGCAGGGCATGATAGCAGAACTGGCAGCAGGACATCCTGTTATAGCAAGTATGCGGCCGGGGACTTTTACCCGGGCGGGACATTTTATTGTATTGCGAGGGATTACAGAGGATGGAAGAATTTTAGTTAATGACCCAAATGATAATGCCACAAAACGATTTTTTTATACATCGTTTGCACCGGCTTTGATACAGAGAGAGTCAAAACAATATTGGAGCTTTAGCAATTAAGGGGGATGCAGATGAAATACGGAAACATTTATAAAGTGCTTATCATGGCGGTCCTGGCCGCAATAATATTGTCTTTAAGCATGAGGCTTTTTAAAAATCCCGAAGAGAGTAAGGAGCCGATTGTGCAGCCTGAAACTGCCGCTGAATTAACAGAGGAAGATATAACAGCAGAAACAGAAAGAAATCAAACAACCATGGCCACATATCCAGATGAGGTTGAGGCAGAAGGGGGGAATACGCAGCCAGAAATATATTCGCCGTGGGAGGAAGAGGACTATACAGCATGTTACTTTACAAATACAGAAAACACAATTGATGTAGACAGTACATTGCCAGTTGGCGCACAAGGACGTTTAACGGATGATGCGCAGCGTTATTTGGACAGTGAAGGAATCAAGGCTATAGAGTTACGCTGTATAGATGGAACGGTCATAACGGAAGGGCCAGAAACATCCTTCCAGGTACAATGTGATGACGTGGGAAAGACTATCATTGTAATGACATACGATAGGAATCTGCATACGTGGACGTTCAAGCGGGAATGAGGGATACGATGAGTCTTGTTAAAAAATTTAATAAGCTGCAGATTATAGTGGCCATGTGTGTTATGATTTGCCTCACGGTAAATATTTCAACGGTAACAGCATTTGCAGCAGGGGGAGGAGCCTTTGGAATAACAGATGAATTGGATGGCCTGGAAGGTGATGGGAAATATCTATCACAGGAATACAGGGACAATTATCAATTAGATATTGAAAAGTTAGGTATAAAGGATGCCGGTTACGGAATCCTGAATGCAATTTCAAATGGAATATTTAGTGCTATTACGTTCGTAGGACTAGCCAGTATTGCAGTATTTTATTATGCATTGGACTTTGATATAGCGGCCCTGTTAGAGCCTATGATAAGCAGTATACAATCGTCCTTGCGGTTGAATGTATTCCTTCCAATATTTCAATTAATATTAGTTGGCGCACTTATCCTGGCTATAGTACGTTTTGCCCGAAGAGATTTTTCCGGATTGATGGGACAATTTGGGAAAGTTATATTTGTACTCATAATGTCCATTTTGTTGGTCCATGATTCTGCTACATTTCTAAGTTACACAAGTAACATAACTAAAAGCCTATCAGTGCAGATTATGACTGGTGTGAGTGGTGTTGATATAGAAAGTGGAACCAGTGAGTATGCAGCAACGGCAGCTGGGGTGTTGTGGGTGTCATTAGTTCATGAACCATGGAAGTCCCTGGAGTTTGCAGGATATGATTATGCCGATGAGGACGTGGAATTTTTCTTGACGGAAACGGATGAGGATACACGTAACAACAAGGTACAGGAAATAAGGGAGGATAATCCAAAAGCATTTAGCAAATCAACTGCAGGGCAAAGGATGGGACAAGGGGCCATTATGTTCCTTACCATGTTGTTTAAATGCATTGTATATATCTTAATAGCTGTGATACTGCTGCTATTTCAGATATTTACAGTAATCCTGGTCCTTTTAGCTCCGGTCATATTATTAATGGCTCTGATGCCTGGCTATGATTTTATGATTTTAGGGGTTTGGTGCCGCAAAATGCTGGAAATTCAGATAGGCATACTTGTAGTGACTTTTTTAATGGGTATCATGGTGTTAATGGACCAGCTATTACAGGATATGTCACACACCTTTGGGTGGTATGTTGCATTGATTTTGCAGGTCGCAATATGTATTGGCCTTTACTGTTTCAGGTATGAGGTTCTTGGCATTCTTTCCATGGCCACAATGGTGGCCGGTAATCCCCGAAGGATGCGAACCGGATTAGGGTATATTGGGAATCCGTATCGTTACATGGCTAAAATGCATCGTAAAGCACAAAGAATGCAAGGTAGGGACATAGGCTTTAGAGGACTGCCCAGAAAATATAAAAGTCAAGAAGATGGTGAGAAATTTGATAGGGATGCCGAAAGCCCCCGTAGAGAACCGGTAGATAATGGGGGACGTACAGAACGACCATCTACATATCAAACATCCGTGATAAAGAAACGGGAAGGGACTCAATCACATTCCAGGCCACCTGAACCGAAATTGGAAACAACAGGGATAAAATCAATATCTTATTACGCTCCCAGGGAGATTACAGATAATTGGAGGGAGTTGTGGGATAAGGCAGAGAAACCGGGGAGGCCGAAGATGGAAGAAAATATCAGAAGAAAGAAAAATGAATCCTCAGAACCTATGTCCCGGCCTGATTCACTGAATGGAAGTAATCCGGAAATGAGGGAAGAGGCTGGTGCATCGAAAGCAAGTGTGAACCGTCCAGTGAGTTATCAGCCAGAATCCAGAGAGCAGCCAGGAGAGAAAAGGGATGTGGTTGTGGAGAAGCATACAAAGGTCCAGGAACGTCCGGTAAGCTATCATCGGGTTCAGGAGGGAGGAGAGAGGACGGAGCCGACCGGTGAGAGTAATCAAAGGCCATCGGAACAGACAGAGCGGACATCAACACGTCCAATAAGCCATCAGGTGATTTCTAAGGATGTACAAAAGGATTTACCAGCTGCAGATGAAAATAAGTCGCTTAAAGATGTTCCAGAGCGTCCGATAAGTCATTCATCTATATCCCAGGTGAAGGAGAAAGGGGAAGCAATAGAGGGAGCAGAGCATGAGACAGTTGTCCAGCAACGTCCAATAAGCCAGCAAACCACTACTACGGAAAAACGTAAACATCTGGAGGGTGAGCATACCAGAAAGCAAGACAAAGTGGTCCACAGTAGACATCCGGATAAATTGCAGGGAAAATTAGGGAACATGGGTAAGAACAAAGTAACTGCGGATGCTATGGAATCAACAGATAATCCATCTTCCCGTCCGATGAGCCAACCGGTCCGGACCGAGGAAGGTAAAATAGAGGACTTTAAGGCTGGCGAAATGGAGCCTGGCCATAACACTTAATAACGGGGGGACTGCTGGTAACGGTCATCCTGAATCTAAATATGATTTAAAATGTGTGTTGCGAAAAAAATAGTTTGACAATTAGTATAGATATTGATACAATCTGATTTAAGAGTTGTGGATATCAGTGGGAAATTTGGACAAGTTATCCACATATGAGGTTTTAGATTTTCTGTAGCTACACACTGTGAAATGAGTGTACAGAGATTAAGAACAGATACAACTGAATAAAGAAAAAGAGAAGTACCAAATGGTACCTCTCTATGATTCGGTTCCTCTCTAACGTTTACCAGACGGTAGGGAAGCAACTCAAGTATTTTCGCCAATACAAGAATCTTTTAACCGTTTAGTGCATGTGTAATGCTCCTGACTAGATAATAGCAGAGCCTTATGATTTTGTCAATAATAAAAGCGGAAGAATTTCATGTAAATATAGGCCCGAATACTTGAGTATTCGGGCTTTTTCGCGCTTTTGAAAAGTGTATGAATTTATAAAATTTTCCTGGAAAGGAGGGCAAGATGAAGATAAAATATGCTTTATTAGATAAATTGAATAGTTTGACGAACAAAGAAGTTGATTTTATTTTGTACGTTGCCCGATACCAGGATGATTATGGCTGCATCCGTGGTATGTATTATCGTGATGTATGCGAAAATGCGGATATGTGTAAACAGACGTTCTACGATACGTTACGTTCCCTGCAGGCGCAAGGTATCATTACATATAGCCGTGTGAACCAGGATTATGATATTACAATCCTGGATAATGATTTTTCGTACCCAGGTGCGTACCATGAGGGCTATATCAATGTATCCCGACAGGTATTTCATACACGCCGGTTCCATGAGCTGAAAGCCAAAGAAAAATTATTGCTGCTGCATTTCATGAAAATCACACATAGTGCATCCGGAAGCTATCAAATTGGAACTGGTAAGCTGTACACAAAGTATATGCAGCTCCTGGGGGTAACGAAAAGGGTATTACGTGGCTATTTACATTCTCTTAAAAAGTTCTTTGCAATTGGCATTAAGGATGGAAAATATTTCATCTCCTATTTGAGGACTGTATTTAATGATAGGGTTGAGATATCGGAAACTGACCAATACATGAGGTATTTGGTGGGGGTAAGCTGCAGACGGGCAAAGATAAAGAATTGTGCACCGGCAGCCGTGAAGGATGTTGTGACCATCATGAAGCAATATCGTAAAGAGGCCCAGGAAAGTATTGGTAGAAGTATCTTTGAGATTGTTGATGACTGTATTTGCCAGGCTAGAGAATTGAATAGTAAGTATATACATAAACTGGTAAGGCGCACCTTGGGATTAATTTGGTCTGGCCAGGAAATGGAGTTTTAAGGCTTGTAGTAAATAACAAGCCTATTTGGCGTTGACATAACGATTGAAGTCATGGCCGTCATGGCCGTTTTTTAAGAAGTAAAGCTGTCTGCAGGTGAAAATATGATATCAAGGGAGGGAGCAGGTACCAGGAAAGGGGCTTGCTCCCTCCCTTATGCCATTTTGATAGTCCAAAAATAATGACGTTTAGAAAAAGTAGTCCAAAAACAATGTAGTCAAGAAAAGTATGTAGTCTAAAATCTAAGATGTTAAGAATATTTATTAGTCCATTTTTATGCACCTCAAAAATACAAAAAAAGCCTTTATTTATAAGAGTTTCAAGGCTTTTCGATGGTTAGTATATCTATTCTTTAATTCTTTATTCTTTCCCTTTATATATATAATCTTATCTAAACTACCGTAATAATTCTTTGTCTCATAATCAAGTTAAAACCAATTTCTAAAAACTTCATCGAATAACAACAATAACAATTCTTAATATTCCCCAACTGGCTAAATCCAAAAGCCAACGGGCTACTATCCAAAAGTCAAGGGTATATAAACGGGGCAAGCCCCGCCCTTGACTTTTGGATTTCCGTGTGCTTATCCACTCTTAAGCGATGATGAAGGGAAAAGACAACCTCTAATAAATTCCTTATCATCACGTCATCTAGTATAGCACACGGAACCATAGCCCTGATATTCCCTCATAAAAATTTAAGCTCAGAATCAGCTAAAAAAACAACCTCTCACTCCTAACCACTAGACCTCTCAAACTTCCTAAAAAGACTTCCAAAGTAGATTCGTAGACCAAAGAGCAGAAAAACCGATTCTGGGGCATTCTGGTGCGTCACAGAGGCATATTACTTGGATGATGTCCTGGCCCAAAATCACACCTTGATATTTTAAAACAGCATCCCCGGCTCCGGATGATGAAAGCTGGAACATTACAACTGCAATGCATCTACCACTCTTCTGCGACATAACTGGTTTCAATCTTTTTTGGAAAATCTGTGATTACAGCCTTGTATAATATACCCTTGTGACGCACCAGAATGCCCCAGAATCGGTTTTTCTGTTATTTGGCCATCGAATCTACACTGGAAACTGCCAAATGGCCTATTTTTGAATTTTACACATAATGAGAATGAGGTAATGAGGCCAGCGCTTGATATAGCCTAAAAAGACATAGAGATAAAGATTACTTTTGTAGGAATAAACATACTGCAACGGCCAGGAGCTGCTGCAGTATGTTTTAAGCTTTGAATTGTTTAAGGAATATGTCTATCACTTTTAAAAGGTCATCTTCTTGTGAAGGGGTGAGTCCATCAAGTGTGATAGTAGTACGGTTTTCCAGGCCAAGGATATAATCGGTTGAGGTATGATATAATAGCGCAAACTTTGTGACAACATCCGTGGAAGGAAATGACGTGTTGCTTTCATAATTAGCAATTGCGGACCTGGAGAGATTAAGGCGTGTTGCAACTTGTGTTTGTGATAATTTGTACTTTTCTCGTAATCCCTTTAGGCGTAATCCTAAATCATAGGCATCCATAACCGTCCCCCTTTCCATAGTTTTAATCATTTTAAATTGCATATGCTTTCTGGTAGTGACAAAAATACAAAATTTTGACCCTGTTAGTGAGCAAAACATCCGTTGATTACGTTATTGTTATAGGAGGGGGTGCAATATGCAACGATTATGCAGATTGATATTAATGCTAGTAGTATTGCTTTTGATAGGCGCATATATTCAGAAACCAGAATATATAATATATAGCATAATTAGTGGAAGTGGGGGAGACACAAGGGACACAGAACTATTTGTGATTGTTTATCAACCATGGGATACTGATGGAACCGTGACCGAAATCGTAAGGAAGCATTGTACAATGAACGGCACACCTAACAGGCTGACGATACATTTATATCACAGTATGTATGCGCTGAATCATGGACAGGCATATTATACGAAGATATTTGAGTACTCAGAAGATGAAATAATAGGACCGCCACCAGCATGGTAAGCAATTTTTCCTATCAAACATGAAGTCATAGGGCTTCTGGCGGCTCTATGACTTCATGTTTGAAGGGCGGTATGGAGTAATAATCCATATCGCCCTTCTTGTGATAATAATTTGTTATTATAATAATTTGATAATAAAATAAAATTTTATTAAAATAAATCACTATGTGAACCAGTCCGCAACAATTTTAGCGTTAAGATATCTTTATTTGTCTGATAGATGAGTAACCAATCAGGCTGTATGTGGCACTCTCTCGCATTTTTATAGCTCCGTGAGTTCATAAGGTTATGGTCCCTATATTTTTCGGGGAGTTCTTGCTCATTGGCCAACATAGATATAACCTCTGTAAGTAGTTCAGGATTACATCCACGTTTTAATGCTAATTTATAATCTTTCTTAAACTGGCCTTGATACTCAATCTTAAGCATTAAGGTCCTCCATTAGGGCCTCTACAGATTCAAACGGACCATGCATGTCTATCCCTTTATCCGCATTTTCTATAGCAGCCATAGTTGTTGCGTTTGGTTCCTGGCGCAAGGTTACATCGAAGGGAAAACCCTGGTAACGTATAGATTGGCGCAGAAATACGTTTACTGCAGTGGTTAAATCAATTCCAAGGTCACTAAAAACTTTCTGTGCCTGTAGTTTCACATCTTTATTCATTCTGATATTCATACTTGTGTTTTTTTCAGACATACTATCATCTCCTTTTTTATAGTATTATAATACATAATATGCCTAATGTAAAGACGTTGTGTGCATTGCTTGATGCGGAATGACAAAAAAATAATAAATTATTAAAGTAATAAAATAATTTATTATTGACATTTGACCGATTGTAATTTAAACTATATAAATAAGATAATAATAAAATAACTTAATAGAAAAATATTTTATTATTAAAATAATTAGTTATCAAATTATTAAAAGGAGGATAAGAGCAGTATGGGAAAGAATCCAGGCACGGTCTGTAGTATGATGATTGGTGGAGGCCCTTACAGAGATGGAATCAGAGTAGCTAACTAAAAATCAATTAATAATAAATTATTTTTGTATTTTGATAATTTGTTATTGACATTAGACCGATAAAAATGTAATCTATACTTAAGCTGGGAAAGGAGAACTAATGATAATCAGATACTATAATGTGCTTTTTATTCTGGCCGACCACCAAGAAGGTGACAAATTCAAGCTGGAATGGCTAAAAGAACGCATTGAAAATGGTGATAGGATGAATATGCGGGAATTGTACCAGTGGTGCCAGGCACATGAAATAAACTATGTGACTAAATTCAGATACCGAATGGATTATCCAGTAAAAGCGAATATTTGGAATCTGTATAGTTATCTGAGAGCAAAGGTGGATTATGAGTTGTTCAGATGAAAAAAAATTGGTGAGATTATCGGCCTATGCAGAGCACTATGGCTGCAGCCTGCAGGGGATAAAAAGACGGTGCCAAAATGGAGAAATGAAAACAGCAACAAAAATTGGAAAAATATGGATGATAGATATAAACGAGGAGCCACCAGCAGACAGGAGATTGATAAACGGTTTTTTTGTTGATTGGAGAAAAAAATAATTAAATAATTTATTATTAAAATAATTTATTAGCAAAGTAGTTTGTTATCAAATTGAAAGAGGAGGAGATTGTTATGATTATTGCAATATCGAACCAAAAGGGTGGTGTAGGTAAGACAACCACAACACACAATCTGGGGGTTGAATTAGCAGCCAATAATAAAAGGGTTCTGGAAGTGGATGCGGATGGACAAAGTAGCCTTACAATAAGTTTTGGGAAGGAACCATTTGATTTTGAACATAGTATATGTGACATTTTGAAGAGGGACCCAATTGGGATAGAAGAATGTATCTATAATATTAAAGATAATCTTGACATTATACCAAGTAACCTCTTCCTGGCATCAATGGAGCTAGAGTTGACTGGCAGGACAGCACGTGAGCAGGTATTGGCCAGGGCTTTAAAAAAAGTTGAAGCAAATTATGATTACATACTTATTGATTGTCCGCCCCAGCTATCAATTTTAACACTTAACGCTTTAGCTGCAGCTGATAAGGTATTGATTCCATGCCAACCTACATATCTGTCATATAGGGGATTAGAGCAATTGGAAAATACAATTAATGACATACGAGAACTGGTTAATCCGGAATTGGAAATCATGGGGGTTATTGCTACGCTGTATAAAGTTCGTGTTAAGGACCAGAATGAGATACTAGGTTTGTTACAGGAAAAATATAATGTAATAGGTATCATCAGGGAAACATCAGAAGCGGTTAAGGGTATATATGATGGCCTTGCGGTAGTAGAAAGAAATCCGAAACTTCCAATATCTCAAGAGTATAAGAAAATCGCAGAATATATTATGTCTATGTAAAGTTTCTGCAGAAGCTTGCGCCACATATAAAAACCACCAATCACAAGGACTGGTGGAAAAAATGTCGAAAGGGACTATGCCCCTATCAGATTTATTTTAACATAAAACGGAGATATATACAATCAATATTTTCTGGGAAACAGAAGAAGGGTAATACCATGGATGAAAAGAAAATTGAGAAGTTATATGAACTTATGGAAAAGGCTAAAAAAGAACATGATATAGAAGCCGTTGCAGCATTACGTTGGGCAATTTTTAAACTTGAGAATTACCCGGAAATTTAAAAGGAGGGTATAATGCTATCACATTGAAGAAATGTAAAGTAGGGGGTTGGCGAAGAAAAATTATCTAGTTTTATAAGAGTTAAGCTAAAGTGATGAAATTTTAAGATTTTGGAGGATAATATGAGAGAAACAATCGCTGATTGGAAAAAAGATTGGATAGATGCTAATGGGTTAACAAATGAACTGGAAGTAATTATAAAAGATAGTCATCGAATAAAATCTGATACTTCGTCTGATGAAGGACAAAGTATATACGAGGGTTGTTTTGCGAACATACCAGAAGAATTGCTTGACAGAAAAGTAATAGAATGTGGTCAAATTCTAGCGTCAACCAATCCAGAACGTGAGGGCTGTTACTCGTTAATTATTTAAATTGAAACTTAGGAAAGGATGTACAAATAATTGGAGAAAAGCAATATAAAAAAAGAGTGGGACAATGAAACACTGCTGGAATACTATGCCGTCCTATTTTTCAATTTGCAAGAAGGGAAGGACGTTAATGACGAGTGGATGAATGTAAAAAAGGAAATACTGCAACGAATGGAAACAAATATTTATTCGACTGCAATGTCTGCTTTAAGCCATTCCGTTTCACTTATGGAAGCACAAAAAGATAAAGATATGATAAGGGCATCTTTTCACAATATTTTGGGAAAAGTAGACATTCTGCATATTTGCGGCATCATTTCAGATGAGGAAAAACAATTTTGGGAAGATAGAGTTTATAAGGCGTATGGATTTGAATAGTTTTACTTAATACTGGAACAGATGAAAAGTAAAAAGAGTTAGGAGAATATGAAAAAATGAATTTGAATGAAAGAGAACAGAAAAGGGCTAACAGCCCAGTTAGTGCTATGATAGGCGTTAATAAGCCAGAGAAAGCAGAGAAAGAAAAAAAACAGAAAAAGGGTGAGAAAGAGGGACTTATACAGCGTGGATACTATCTCACACCTGGTGTTGCTGCTCAAGTGAAAATTAATGCTGCAATGACTGGTAGGAGGGATTATCAAGTAGTACAGGAGGCGTTGGAATTGTATTTTAAAAATAATCCTACTAAATAATTTAATAGTAAAATAATTTGTTATTAAATGCTATTGGATTGCCCTGGCCATAATGATGTGATGTTGCAGGGCCTTGAAGCACGTGTTAGATAGCATGAGAGAGGAACGAGAATGGGACGAGCCATAGAAGAGATGAAGTACATGCAGACTAATACATATTGTCTGCATATATCAAGGGATGAATTGGAAGCATTATATTTTAAGGCCAGCTGTGTAAACGTGACCATTGAGCAGCTGTTAAAGGATATTATTGCTGATTTGGTGGGAGGTACCTTTACGCATGGTTCAGATGAACGTATGTATGCAGATTTTTGGTACACACGTTGGGGAGCTGAAATATATCCTCATAATTTTCCAGACGCCGGCAAGTCTATAAAGGCCAGGGAATTAAAGGGAGCAGGAGAAATACACATTCCATTGCAGTTAACAAATGCAGATACTATGAGATTGCAGGACAAAGCTAATTGTGTAGGTTGTAATGAAAGTCAGCTTCTGGAAGCTTTTGTAATGGATTTGATATCTGGCCGGTTTACGCATGGTTCAGATGAACGTATGTATGCAGACCAATGGTTTAGGCGTTGCTACATGTTTCCGGATAAGACTTTTATTCGCTATCTGATTATACGTGACAAGGTTGACGAATTATTAGAGGACTATGAGAAATTAAGAGAATACCAAAATGATTATGTACAGATGCAGAAATCACCAGATGTGTATGAGCTGGATGAGGTAATGGCCACGCAAAAAGAAATTGAAGTACTCAGTGCGTATATCAAGGAAATATATGAATCTTACTTAAAGAGTTTAGATGATGAACTACCAGAGGGTTCATTGGAGGAGGTAATAAGTAATGTGCAAGTTTGGAATGATAAAAGGCTAAAATTATTAAAGGGTGAATATGAAATATGATATCTTATTAGGATTCAAGCGATATTTGCAGGATAACTTGAATCCTAATACCGCAAAAACTTATTATAGTGCAGTAAAAAAGGTGTTTAATAATTGTAACATTTCGTCTATGGGAGATGTACCGGAAAGTTACATACTGGACCGACTTAAACACTTCCGGACTAAAAATGAGGTAAGTGCCGCCAAAAATGGATTAAAGCATTTATCCCAATACGATTCCTCTTTGAAACTTCCAGATGACACAGCATTTAAAACTATTCAGAAGCGAAATCACGTAAAAAGTAAGGGGAAAATAGTTAACTTTGATACCATGATGAAAAAGACTAACGCTTGTAGGGACCTAAGGATGAAGTATGCATATAGGTTGGCGGCAGTCAGTGGATTAAGGGTATCGGAGTTGGCGGCATTGGACCCTGGAGACATTATATTTCAATCCGATGGCCGGTTGAAAATTCATGTAAGGCATGGAAAAGGAGGAAAAGAAGGATGGGTTACATGCTTAAAAGATGATTATCTGTATGAGCATTTAAAACACCACATCGAAACTTTACAGCCAAATGAAAGATTATTCTACGATGAATCCTATATGCGTAAATATGCCTGGGAGCATGGGATGGAGATGCACGATTTTAGGCGGGCCTTTGCTGTCCTACAAAAGCGGGAACTGTTACAGGATGGATGTAATGCAAAAGATGCTGATAAGATTGTACAGGAGCAGCTGCGCCATTCCAGATTTTCTAACACAAAACGCTATCTGTATGGGCGTAAGATTATAGCCAAGAAAAAAAAGCCTAAAGAGAAAACTGAAATAGAAGATGTAGAACCAATAACTGATGTAAATTTAGAGGATTACAGTATACAGGAGTTTTATGATTTGGCCAGTGAGTTGGATTCCAGGGACCTTACCGACCAAGAAAAAAGGTCATTGTATAATTACATGGGGAGTGAGTACCGGGATATGAACAAGGTACTAAACAATAAGGATTTTAATGTACCCGATTATATATTGCAGGACATTGATACAATAACTGAATGCTTGGAAAGAAAGAAGATACCCAGAGAGGAAATTGTATATAGGGGGATGGATAATCTGGGGGTATTATTTGGGGATGACGCAAAAAAGCTGTCAAGTGAGGAACTAAATCAAAAATACAGTGGTACATTATTTATAAGTGATGGATTTTCCTCCACGTCAATGGATAAACAGATAGCAACTGCATATGCCGGTTTTGAAGAAGGGGTTTTGATGCGGATTAAAGTACCCGAAAAAATGCGTGGGATGTATCTGGGGGCAGTGAATCGTTATCGGGAGATGGAGTTGCTGTTACAGAGGAGCAGTATATTTAAACTTGATGCGATTGAAAAAAAAGGTGACATAACCTATGTGGATGCCTCGCTTATATACCAAGTTAAGAAGAAAGGAAAAATGTATGGAAAAAAACATAAATAGTCAAGAATTGAACCATGAGAGATTTAAGCTACAACCAGGAGATATGCGCCCGATATCACTAGATGAATTTGAAAAATTAGTGAAGAAGGATGAGTCTGCAGATGGTGATGATATAGATGGTGATGAATAGGGAAAATATACATATTGTATAAAAAAATATCTGCAGATAAGAGCGGAACCGCTCCAGGCCGGAGCCGATGCATGACTGCTGCAGCATAAAAAGCGGACAATTCTTTGTGCATTCTGCTATATTGGCGATATTAATGTTCGAGGAAAAACGAGGTTTAAGATGAATGAAAAGTGTAAATATTGTGAGTGTTATAATTGCAGGAAACATAATGAATGTTTTGAGTGCTATAGTTGCAGAAATAATGCAAATTTTACAGAATCAAATAAAACAAAATGTCAGGACAGACAGTGCAAATGAATCCATACACTGCTAAAATTCAGCGGTGTGTGGTACACAGGTCCAGGTTCGATTCCTGGTGTAACCAAGAGGGTGTAGGTTCGACTCTGGCCGCCGCCAAGATTGTCAATAACTTTAATCCGCAAAACTGAGATTTTGGTAAAAATAAAAGGTACCAGGATGAAATTTCACTGATACCATTTTACTATGAAATAAAAGGTAATTTTTATTACCAGTAAGTTACACTAAACATATCATTTCTAGCCTAAAATGTCAATATTAAACCCACGTCTAAAGAGTGGGGTTTATAAAAAATAGTCTGTAAAATCCTTATAAAATCAAGGTTCTTAGGATGATTCTTCATATCAAAAATTTTCCAATATTGAAAAAATTCAAAGTATATAAGATGTATGTAATATTTTAAAATTCAATTGCATTGTATAGGCGGTCTTTGTCGGATTGTGTTATACCGATATATTTCATTGTTTGGCGGACCGTAGTATGTCCATATACCTCCATAATTAATGCGATATTTTTTGTTTGTTTATATGCGTAGTATCCCCAGGTTTTGCGTAAAGAGTGAGTATTGAAATTGTCAATACGTAAAGCCAGGGCAGTATCTTGAAAAACTCGATGAATTTGTGTAGTAGTGACAGGTTTACTTTTGCTCTGCCCGGGGAAAAGAAAGTCATCATATTCTAAGCCCATTTCTTTTATATACATGCGAAAGGTTACTTTTAAGGGGTCATTTATGGCTATGCGCTGCCTATGCCCTGTCTTATCTTCTTTCAGATTTATATATCGTCTGAAATTACCACTTAAATGCATGATATCAGACACTTTCAATGGTAACACATCACTAATGCGTAGGGAGGTATTTAATTGAGTTTTTGCAATCACATAATTGCGTAGACGTACTTTGCCACGGCAGGAACTATTTTCTTTTAGATATCCTAAAATGGCCTGTAATTGTTTCTTATTTCTTATCGGTTCTGTAGTAATATTCATTCTCAAAAACTCCCATCAGAAGATGTAATATATTCACCACTTTTTAATGAATATATTACATCTAAAATACCAAGTTTTAAATACTCAAACCATATTACCAAAGAAACCATTGAATTACAAGGTTTTAGCCGCTTTTTATCATATTCTTAGATGTAATATAAATTACCTTATATTACATGGACTAAAAAAATGGGGTGACAGAATGCTTACAGGGATGGAGGTACAAAGAGAATCAGGGCAGAGCAAAGATGAAAATAGTGAGGTTGTAAGGCTCAAAAAGAAGATTAATGCACTGATAGACCTTTTAGAAAAGACACAAAAGGAAAAGCAATACCTTAACACTTTTGTTGATGGCTATATACGGAATAATGCGCCGGTGGAATTGAGGATTAAGGAAGTGATACATGTTTTAAATATACTTACCAAGGAAGCCAAATGGCTTGATTCCTCCTATCAGACATCGAGCAGCAGAAACTATTACCGTATTAAGACAGAGGATTTTGAGGATGTTTTGGATAGGACATTGGTAAATATCCCTAGAAAAAAAATGATAAAAATCATGGCAAATATAGGGGTATTGAAATGTGATGATGGACATTATACGTACTCGGCTACGATACAGAGGACGATGTACAGGGTGTATATGCTCAAAAAATCAGCAGTAAATACCTTGATAGGAGAACAGGATGAATAAGGGGGATGTATGTGTACAGGAATTTGTGAGGATAGCTGATTTCCTTCTTAAATCCGGAAAGGTGACGATACAGAGGGGCTATATACTGGCCCCCAGGAATGTCATTGATAGGCTGCTGGCCAGGAATCAATATGAAACGAATGAGACTAAGCTCCAATACTGGAAGAAGCTGCACTGGATAGATGCAGATAGGGACCGGTTCACTAAACAGGTATCAATAGGAGGCCAAAGGTTTAGGATGGTAAAAATTGATATCCAGGTATTCCAGACGTTGGGCATATTATTTGAGGAAATTTTGGTGGAGAAGTAGCGGAAATCTATATCATCAATATTCCCCGGTCAGAATGCCATATATAATAAGAAGTTTTTAGGAAATCTACACCGTCACGATAATAGGCTACAAATATGTAATATTTGTAGCTGTAGTGGTAGGAGGAGAACTATAAGGGACCGGGGAGGCAGCAGCGTAAGCTGGGGCCGGTATAGAGATGGTGTGGGGATAGATAGAGTGAGATGGATGAGTATTATGGCTGGAATAGATGTTAAGGGAATCTTAGAAATATCAGTCAACAGGAATCGGTAAGAGAGTAGAGTAGCAGCCTGGGAGAGTAGAGTAGCAGCCTGGGAGAGTAGAGTAGCAGCCTGGGGGAGCGGAGCGGCAGCCGGCAGTGCCGGGAATGGCTGATTAATAATAAAATAATATGTTATTAAATTATTTTTTTATCAGGAGGGACAAGTGACATATGAGAATAAGAGGATTTAATGAAAAAAAGCAGGAGTGGGTAATTATAGAAATCACGGATGGTGGAGCTATGGTTGGTCTTGAAAATTGGTATGATATTGCGAGTTGCAGTGTTGGGGTAAGCACAGAGAAAGCCGATATGCGAGGCAAAGAAGTATTTCAGGGGGATATCATCCTGTCTTATAGTACAGACATTGAAATGGAAATTAAGTATGGATGTTACCAGTCATATTGCCCGGAAGATAAATGTGTAATGAATAATATAGGTTTCTATGCAGTTGGTGAAACTTTGAAGGATATGCCTATCGGGCCACTTGATGAGTATGCAATTGTAATTGCAAACACATATGGTAAATAGATATGGTGCTACATATCAAAAAGAGGATAGTTGTGAGCATTAGAAAAAGTACCATTAGATTGATTCTGGTTTTGTATTTTATCCTGCTTTTTTCTTTTGTTGCATATCTGGGAGACTGGGGGAACTGGAAGCAGGATAAATATAGTGAAACGGCATATATGGAAGAACTGGAAGGCGAGGATAGAACCTTTGTGTTACCGAAAGACTAGGAGATATGAAAATTTAGAACGTAGGATATTTAAAGGGGTAGGCCAGTTTGACATTCCACAGATACAGCCTGTTTCATATAGAGGCCGGTATGAATGGATTGGATTCAATTATGCAAAAAGTTGTAAAACGGGAAGTATGGAAAAAGGGGTACATTTTTTTCTGGATGATTACCAGTTTAAACGCTTATGGCCAGATATTGACAGGTACATCCCATTATTTCATCGGTTTGGCTATGTTATGTCTCCAGATTTTTCAACCTACACAGACTATCCTGTAGCCATACAGATATATAACCACTACCGTAAACATTGGATAGGGGCATATTTACAAGATGAAGGTATACAGGTCATTCCAACTATATCCTGGGGTGAAGCACAATCCTTTGAATGGTGTTTTGATGGAGAACCAGTAGGCGGTACGGTGGCGATATCATCTGTGGGGTGCATGAACAGCCGGTATAAAAAGCAGCTGTTTTTAATGGGATATCAGGAGATGATGCAGCGGCTCAAGCCAGAGCAGATACTTTGTTATGGTGAAGTCCCTGAGGAATGCAAAGGTAACATTTTGAGGATTAGAACTTTTCAAGACAAATTTAAAACATAAACCAAGGAAGGGGAGCCGATGCAAAAAAGTGTGTTTTTACATGAATTTAGACAGAGTTTTGGTTTGCGTCTGACAGATGATTACATTTTATTCCGAAAGCCATTGGAATTATATAATCTGAAAACAGGGGACAGTAAGCTGTTTAAGAGCATGGAGGAAGTGTATTCCCAGTCCATTAATGAAATCACAGTGGGTGATATGATTTCAAAAATGACACTTGAAACATTCTACATGCGGTTGGATGGAGGGCGTGGCGCATCCAGCGGTTTAGGGCAGGATAAAAGCTTTAAATTTAGCCATGCAGATGATAAGGGAGCACGGACAGACACTTATGATTTTCCATCCAGGGTGAATATTAACATACGTAATCCAGATAAAACCTTAGAAGTGTTCCGGAACTTACACGTGAACGATAAAAAGGAACATGCTTTTACTGTAGATGAGCAGGGATTTGTAACAAGCTATGTGCATGGGATGGCTCATAGTGTGATGGTAGCGGGTAGACGGGGAGAAATGGTGTATCATAATCACCCAAGCGGTGGGGCGTTTTCAGATGCAGACCTTATTAGTACAGCTCTTACAGCCGCAAAGGGTATCGTAGCGAGTGGAAAAAGTGGTGACTATATATTGCAAAAGGGTAATCATTTTAAGGCCAATGCATTTGTTAAGGCAGTAAATAATGCACATTTAAAAGGAAAAGATTATGACGATGCAGTTGATAGGTGGCTTAAAGCAAATGCTAAAAAGTATGATTACAAATATGAATTTAGAAAATGCCAAGATGAACTAAAGACTTTATAGGGGAGGAAGGAACGTGAGGGGGATGAAAATGAAAATCAGAAAATTAGGGATTATTTTATTGGCAACAATTATTACAGTTACCAATATGGTAGTTTATGCAAATAGTGCGGATGATTCAATTATACATAGTTCTGATGATGTTATCAAAGAGTATACGAAAAATAAAGAGATGGAAAAAAACAAAGAGGAGTATCCAAAAAGTACGCCATCAGAAGCAAAACCCAAGCCGTCCGAAGAAGAAAAATTCGTCTCCACACCAACTGTATCTATTCCATCGGAAGCTACGCCATCGGAAGCTACGCCATCGGAAGCTACGCCATCAGAAGCTACGCCATCAGAAGCAGTACCGGTTGAAGTGATAGAGTTTGAGAGTATAGAGCCGGATGAAGTACCAAGCTGGTATACAAAGGTAAAAAAGAGGCTGTTTGGTGGAAAGAAACATTATCAATTCACAGACCGGTATGGAGAAGAACATCACCGAATTTATGGATATTATGAGGAAGAAGCAGAAGCTGCATGGTATGAATGCCAGCCGGACGGAAGTGTAACCAATGAGAGTTTTTGGATTGATTTGGAGTGGGAAGATTTGAATCTTGCCCCCCTGCGTTGGGAAGCTGCAGAGCCTCAAGCAGATGATATCCGGGATTTATCTGAGCGAATATTTGGGGATGCAGAGATGTTAGGCATTGACATTGATTTGGCGAAATCAAACCATGAAGCAGAAAATTATGATGGAACCATGTACGATATCTGGAGCCTGGATGAAGAGGAACTGGCTGAACTATATTTTTTCTATGGACATGCTGTAAATGGGATATTGCCGGGTGAAAATACATGGTTTGAAAGTACAGAAGATGGTCAGATACTGGATGAGGTTTCTGATTTGGTGCTGTCAGTTATGTCTGCAGATGCAAGAGCAATAGATGCTACGGCAACCGAATTTGAGTTTGGTCAAACCTATTTTGGCGTGAAGGACCATCCAACAGGGACTCTTTATATACCGTGTGAGTTAGGGGAAAAGTATAATTGGCAGATTACAGTCAATGTAAAGCGTGTAAGCTCAACGGGAGGAAGTAGCCTCAAGTATTATCAATGCTTTAAAAAAGATGGTAATGGCCCCTGGTATCTTGCAGATACGGCTTCTGGACATACAGGATATTTTCCCGTTACAGTGCCATATGGTGCAGATAGTAAATATTATTATACCGGTTCATCGAGATATCTGACTGCGGAAGAAGTGAATCAGGGTTGGTATAAAACGGAATCTTCCAGCGAAGGAGACCGGATTAATTATATAGACCCGGAGGGAGATTCCTTCCGGATGGCGGCCCAACATCAATCTTTTGGAGATTGGTATATAACAAAAGAGGCTACCTGTACATCCAAGGGAACGAAGCAGCGGACCTGCATGGGATGTGGAGCTGCTGAGACTGCGTATATTGATGCATTAGGACATAACTGGGAAGCGGATTATTATACAGGTGCCAATAATGGTACGTATTATAAGCGGTGTACCAGGTGCAGCGAGAAAACGGATGTAAGAAATAATCCATATACAATTACTTATCATGCGAATGGTGGTAAGGGTACGATGGCGGTCCAAAACTGTACCTACACTGCAAAACTGAATTTGTTATCCAATACATTTCAAAGAGATTATTACACATTTAAAAATTGGACAACAGAGCCGGACGGTGGGGGAAGGATATATAGTGATACGCAGCCAGTAAGTAATTTGACAGCTGTATATGGAGGGAATATTGATTTATACGCACAGTGGCAGCCAAAATCATATAACATTACATTTGATGATGGATTGGATGGTACGCAAAATATAACTCATAGCTATGTGTATACCCATCCATTCGGTGAACTGCCTGTATTTAAGCGGCTTGGATATACCCTATCGGGATTTTTCTCAGAACCAGAAGGAGGAGAGAAAATCACAGCGGAATCAAAAGCGCCGCATTCAGACACAATCTATTACGCGCATTGGGAAGCCAATTCATATGATATTTTCTTCCATACAGGAAAATCCTACTGCGGGAGTGAAAAGAAGAGGGTTACATACGATGAGAAAGTAGGAATTCTCCCGGCAGCCTCCATGGAAGATTTTGAATTCTTGGGATGGTATACAGAACCATACAGCCAAACATATGTAGAGGGAATCATGTGTGGGGATGCCAATCCTCCAGATGACAAACAGATAAAATCAGAGGATGTGTATAGGATAGCAGGACACACACAGGCTTATGCATATCTGGTTCTGCAATATGAAGAACTGGAGAATGGTGTGAACCGCAGGCCAGGCCCAGATGGTTATATGAATACAAAGGACGATAATTATTATCTGAACGGAGAAGATGGAATTGCGGGAACTCATGATGATGAGAAGCTGTATCCAGGGGAAGATGGGAAATATGGAACAAAGGATGATTATTATTTAGATAAAGAGGGCCATAAGATATATCCCGGAAATGATAGTATCTTTAGGACAGAGGATGATTATAGAGATAACGGGGATGGGACGAATACACGTCCTGGACCAGACTGTAACTTTAAGACAGAGGATGATGTGGAAGCATCCAACGGTCTTGATGGTTTGCCTGGAACTATGGATGATTGGATTGATAATAATGAAAACTATCCAGATACGAATTTAAGGCCAGGGCCGGATGGAGTGTTCGGAACGGGAGATGATGAAGTGTACTGGAACGGGCCGGATGGAATACCAGGAACGGAAGATGATGAGCTGGTGCATCCGGGCCTGGATGGGAAGCTGGAAACCGGGGATGACTGGGTAGAAAACGGCCACAATTACCTGGAAACCAATCTAAGGCCAGGGCCGGATGGAGTGTTCGGAACGGAAGATGATGAAGTGTACTGGAACGGACCGGATGGAATACCAGGGACGGAAGATGATGAGCTGGTGCATCCGGGCCTGGATGGGAAGCTGGAAACTGGGGATGACTGGGTAGAAAACGGCCACAATTACCTGGAAACCAATCTAAGGCCAGGGCCGGATGGAGTGTTCGGAACGGAAGATGATGAAGTGTACTGGAACGGACCGGATGGAATACCAGGGACGGAAGATGATGAGCTGGTGCATCCGGGCCTGGATGGGAAGCTGGAAACTGGGGATGACTGGGTAGAAAACGGCCACAATTACCCGGAAACCAATCTAAGGCCAGGGCCGGATGGAGTGTTCGGAACGGAAGATGATGAAGTGTACTGGAACGGACCGGATGGAATACCAGGGACGGAAGATGATGAGCTGGTGCATCCGGGCCTGGATGGGAAGCTGGAAACTGGGGATGACTGGGTAGAAAACGGCCACAATTACCCGGAAACCAATCTAAGGCCAGGGCCGGATGGAGTGTTCGGAACGGAAGATGATGAAGTGTACTGGAATGGACCAGATA